>NZ_DJGY01000043.1:0-28853 GCF_002435675.1 Acetobacterium sp. UBA5834
CACTTTTATGATAACACTCCACCCGGATAATGCGAAAATATGATGAGCCAGATCCTTGGAAGCTGGCTGAAGCCATGGGGATCATCGTTCAAGTAATGCCGCTTGGCAGTACAGATAAATCGTGCAAAGGGTTTTTTCTGCGACAATCAAGAAAAAAGCACATCACCATCAACAGCGACCTGCCGGAGCCAATCCAACGGATTATTCTGGCCCATGAAATCGGTCACGCTGTCCTTCATCATGAAGCTGCAAAGATGAGAGCTTTCCATGATTTTGCATTGTACGATACATCCTCCCAGATGGAGTATGAAGCCAATCTGTTCGCTGCTGAATACCTACTGGAGGATGACGAGGTCACGGGACTACTCAGTGAGGACACCTTCTTCTTCTCTGTTGCCAAGGAACTGGAAGTACCTCCTGAATTGCTTGACTTCAAATTTCGGATTCTCAAACGCAAAGGTTGGCTGATCGAATCTCCGATCCAGTCCAACAGCAATTTCCTTAAGCACCTTTCGGATCGGGGTGAGGACACGTGATTTCACAGGCTAAAGTCTATGTAGCCGTCATCGCTTCCTTTTCCGAAGACGGAAATCTTTACCCAAGACGCCTCCGCTGGGAAGATGGCCGTGAGTATTCCATCGAAAAGGTCCTGGATGTTCGCCCAGCAGCTGCGTTGAAAACTGGAGGACAAGGTGATCGTTATACGGTCCAAATCAATGGTCATCAGAGTTATCTTTTCTTTGAGCGGAGTCCAAATATCAGCGGAACAAACCTTGGGAAATGGTTTGTAGAACGAAAATAAGCAATTTCATCATAATTGATATCGCCGACAGACCGACATCTGATCGGCTTTTTTATTATAAAAATACTTCTTACCATACTATTATTACGATTTCGCAAACTTATTATTGCTATGTCAAAGAGGGTTGGTTATAATTAACATATGTATGAATTTGTGATATCAATCCTAATAGAGGTGAAGGGCAATGATTATAAGCTATAAAAAACTTTGGAAGCTCCTAATCGACCGAGACTTGAAAAAAAAAGACCTTAGAGAGATGGCAGGCATTAGCCCTTCAACAATTGCGAAAATTGGGCGAAATGAGAATATCAACACGGAGGTTATTATCAAAATTTGCCAGGCTTTGAAATGCGATATTTGCGACATGATGGAGATTATTGACAGTAAATCCTCAGATGTAGAAATCAATGAAGATGAATACAAGTCTTCATCTTAAATAAATAGATTGGTAATTAACAAATAGCCACAATGCTTGATAATTACTCGTGAGTATATTTGGCAAAATTGCTTCAACTAATATCGATTAATTTTGAGAGGATGAAAACGATGCGTACAATCAATGAAATGCTAAAACCAAGAGACAATGTATTTTCTGATACTGCCAGGGAGGATGTGCTAAACCTCACCGATCTTGCAGAAAACAGAATAGATGCGAATAAATTCTTCGGAGAAAACTTCCAAACTCAAGGGATGACAGTATTATTTGATACTGCGTTTGCTCGCTTTAAAGGCGAATCTGACACCGGCGTTATTAAGCTGACACAGGCTATGGGCGGAGGTAAAACTCATAGCATGTTAGCTCTTGCTCTATTGGCTCAGAATCCTGAGATAAGGGAAAATCTCCTCGGACCTACATATGCAGGAATCGGTGATATCCGAGTCGTTTCATTCTCTGGTAGAGAAAATGCGGATTTCGGGATTTGGGGTAGCATCGCAGAACAACTCGGTAAGAAAGAGTTCTTCAAGGACTATTATTCCCCTCTTAAGGCACCCGGTGAAAAGTCATGGGTTGAACTGCTCAAGGGCCAAAAGACTCTCATCTTGCTGGATGAGCTTCCTCCGTATTTGGAAAATGCTAAGTCAATTATGGTTGGCAACTCTGACCTAAGCAAAGTTACCATGACTGCACTCTCAAACCTTTTCACAGCTTTAGGTAAGGAACAGTTGGCAAATGTCTGTCTAGTTTTTTCTGACCTTAAAGCGGCATATGAGTCGGGCAGCGAATTACTGCAGTCAAGCTTCCGTGAACTTGAAGCCGAAGCGAACCGAATAGCAATTGAAGTAACGCCTGTGGCTCTTAACAGCGATGAGATATACCACATCTTACAGAAACGTCTGTTTGAAGATGTCAGCGGCTTTGAATATTCCCTTAATATTAATGATGTTGCTATTGCATATAAGACAAGTGTCGAAAAAAGCAAGAAACTCGGATTCACAAATTACACTCCAGAAACTGTTTTTAAAGGAATCAAGGACTCTTATCCATTCCATCCGTCCATCAAAGATCTTTATGCCCGTTTCAAGGAAAACCAAAATTTCCAACAAACACGAGGCCTGATTAAATTGATGCGCCAGATTGTCCGCCAATTCTATGAAAGCGGTATGGCAAAAGAGAATTATTTGATCAACGTTTTCGACTTCGATCTTAACGAGCAAAAAATGCTGAGTCATATTCGCCAGATCAAGCCCTCCCTGGAAGAAGCAATCAATCATGATATTGCACAGGATGGCAAGTCCATTGCAGAAGTAATCGATATAGAAAAGCCTGAGAATAAAGGTGTTACACAGGATATTGCAAAGCTTCTCCTCGTGTCTTCCTTATCCACAGCAAATCATGGACTACTCGGGCTCACCGAATCGGAAATATTCGGTTATTTGAGTGCGCCTAATACAGATATTAACGAGATCAAATCCAGCCTGGAAGAATTGAAGACTCTTTGCTGGTATATGAAACAAGACAATCGTGGCAGGCTGTATTTCCAGAATACAAAGAATATGGTTGCCGAGATGAATACCCTTGTTGACAGTTATACAAATGAGTATGCTAAAAAGGAACTTAAGCGAATACTGGAACAGAACTTCAGTCCCAAGCTTAAGGTTTGTTATGAAATGCTTTACGTACTCCCCGCAATCGATGAAATCGATCTGGATCAGAATAAGATTTCTCTGGTCATTTATGAGCCATATCCCGGCAGTGAGCTGCATCCTGAGCTGAAGAAGTTCCATGACAATATTTCACTGAAGAATAGAGTCATGTTCCTTTCCGGACAGCGCAACATGATGGAAAAGCTTTATGGCAATTCAAAGAAACTCAAAGCTATCCAGCAAATCGTTGACAACATGGCAAACGAAGGCGTTCCCGCTTCTGATCAGCAATATAAAGAAGCTGAAGCTCAACTTGATAAAGCCATTCAAGCCCTGTTCTCAACGATCAGGGAGACGTTTGTTGCGCTCTATTATCCAACCAAGAATGGAATAGAGCTTGCAGAATTTAAACTTGAATTCAAAGAAAATAAGTTTAACGGTGAAGAACAGATCATAAGCTGCTTGACTGATAGTTCTAAATACGAGGCCTTCTCAAAGGATGACCAGTTCTTGGAGAACCTTCGCAAGAAGTGCGAAGCTAGACTGTTTACCATCAAAGAACTACCCTTCTCCCAAATAAAAGAGAGAGCTGCAACGACAGTGGCTTGGCAATGGTATCATCCGGACCAGCTTGAAAGCCTGAGACTGGATTGCATTAAAAAAGACAAATGGAGAGAAATTAATGGTTATCTCGTAAAGGGACCGTTTGAAAAGGACCCGACTTCTGTTGTTGTAGAGCAGACATCATATGATGAAAAGACCCAGGAATTTACCCTGAAAATCCGAGGTATCGGCGGCAAGGTCTATTACGACATCGGCAGTGATCCTACTTCCGCATCTAAAGAAGTAATGGATCAGGTTTTGGTGACCGCAGAACCAGCTATTCGCTTCGTCTGTATTGATCCAACAGGAGAAAGAAAAACCGGTGATGTCGTTGAGTTCACAGGTAGTGTTCCAATCAAATATGGGCAAAGGAATACACCGAATGGCGATGTAATGACGCTGGTCACTAATCCAAAGTATGTTGTGAAATATACAACTGACGGTAGCGAACCTAAAGAAAATGGTGGCATCTATAACGATGAATTTGTCCTTCCTCAAGACAGCAAATACGTAAGAGTCGCTGTTTATTACAAGGATAGATTGCTTGAGGAAAAGAGTATCTACGTCACAAAAGGCGGCAGTACCAAACCGGCTAAAACGATTGATAAGAGCAAGGCGCTCGCCTACCGCTATCACAATAAAAAACAAATGGGAGATACTGAAGCGAGTTATAAAGAGCTGGCTCTTCTCTCGAAACTTGATGGGGTCCTCATTAAGGGGGCTACAGCAGAAATTTATAATAAAACAAATACGGATCATTATATTGAGTTCAATGCAAGTGTTCCATATTGGGCAGGAGATCTTCAATCGCTGATAGATCTTGTTCGAGATACCAGCTTTAAGGAAACTGAAGTTATTGTTGACTTTGGTTATAAAGAGTTGATGTTCTTGACTGGAGAGTTATTCACGCAATGGCTTGATATGAACAAATTTGATCTGAACAATCTTATAAAGAGTGGGGAAATCATACAATGAGCAACACTTATTATGGATTTGGATATGATCCAAAGGAAAGCGAGAATCACTTCTATGTGGTTGTTCCCAAAGAGGCAACTGCAGAAGTTGAGATTTACGAGCGCTTTCATTGGGATATAGACGAACAAAAAATAACCAGTAAAGACATCCTTAAACTTCGGATGTCACGATATAAATGGTCAAAGCTTTCAAACGATGTTGCAGCTGAGTTCAATGCAAGGCTGAAGGCTGATAAAAAGCCAACTGGCAGATTTATAGTTGGAGAAACACCTGTAGAGAAGCTATTTGGGAAAGAATTGATGGTCCTGCTTTGGGGTGTTGAAAATAACGATCCGGCTGGAATTCCAACTGCTATTCGCAATTGGAAGGGTCTCCAGCCTGAAGAACGCTGGTGGCTATACACCATGACAAATGCAAGCACTGGAAAGATCAATGATAAACGCGGATGGCGTATGGCTTTGCGTTATGCGCTTTGTGAAAATCCAGTAGATGAATCAAATCAGATTTCATTATTTACTGATTTGATGGGAGGAGAATAACATTGGACAATCAGATGTCATTTATAGAAAAGCAGTTTCCTGTCAGTAAACTAAGCAAAGAAAGTTATAAGGAAAGAAAAGCTGGTGCCAGTCAAACACTGACTGGACTTGGTAAATGGTGGGGAAGAAAACCCCTAATTCTTGTTAGAGCTGTTATTTTGGGGTGCCTTATGCCCTGCAGTGATAATCCTAAGGCTGATATGGATATTTTTCTTAAAGTATTATCGATGGATAATGATGGACTTATCGACCGAAAACAAAAATCATTTTCTGCTAAAGAACTTTATGAGATTGCCCAGGGAAGTAAGCATTTTAGACAATATTTAAATGATTGGTTTGAAATTGATGGGCCAAGAGTCAAAATTCAAAATGGACAAGACAAAAATGACATCGAAATGCGGTTATTTAAAACGTTAGGTTATGATGACAAGCTGAAGTATTGCGTGCGTCCTGAACAACTTGAGACCCTTCGGAAGGACAGCTGGAATGCAATCAATCATCACCTCGGAACAAGCGCTAAATCATTAAATGAACTTGTCGAACAACTTTCAATGCAAAGGTATGGTCGGTTAATTACTGTTGGTGATTGTTTTTCTGGAGGCGGAAGCATTCCTTTTGAAGCTGCCAGAATCGGTGCGAAGGCTTATGGCAGTGACTTGAATCCAGAAGCAATTCTTCTTACTTGGGCGGGTATCTCCATTCTGAATTCAAATAAAAAGGACTTAACTGATATACATGAATTCCAAAAAGCAATATTTGAAGCTGTTAATAAGGACATTATTCAGCTTGGTATAGAACAGAATGAAAAAGGTGACAGGGCAGTAGGCTATCTTTATTGTGTTGAAGCGAAGTGCCCAGAATGTGCTACAAAGGTACCTCTAGCTCCTTCATGGGTTATTGGAAAGAAAACAAAAACTGTTGCTATTCTTCAAAAGAATAAAAAAGGGTATGACATTGATGTTAAAATGGGTGCTTCATCAAAAGAAATGCAAATTGCTTCCGAAGGAACAATAACAAACAAAGGATTGCTTTGTCCAAATTGTGGTTTGACCACTCCAATTTCTATTTTGCGTGGAGACAAAGTTGATGCAAGCGGTAGAACAGTTTACGGACTACGACAGTGGGAGAAATCGGATTTTGATTTTCGAGAAGATGATATTTATAACGAACGATTATATGCCATTAAATATGAAACTAAGGATGGAAAAAGATATTATCGTGCCCCTAATGAAAGAGATTTGGCAAATGAATTAAATGTGAAACAAATTGTTTTAGAGAATATTGTAAGTTGGCAGGAACAGGGTTTAGTACCCACCATGGCTATAGAAAGCGGCATGGAAACTGAGCGGCTGTTTAAGGAACGCGGGTGGACACATTGGAGCCATCTATTTAATGCGCGTCAATTATTATTACTAAGCAGATTTATTACTCATCTAACAAACGCTACTAAATACTTAGGGTATGGAATTCTGAGCTTAAACTCGAGCGTAGATAGACTTTCGAGATTATGCCGTTGGGATAGCGGCTCTGAAAAGATGCAGCAGACCTTTTATAATCAGGCATTCAACACACTAATGAATTATTGTTCTAGGAGTGTGGCATCTTTATTTGAACAATGGAATAATTCAATAACAAATATTTCGAATGGAATAAGAGGGGATCATGAAGTAGTAAATATAGATGCTCGAGATCTATCAAACAATGCTGATTTTTGGATTACAGACCCCCCATATGCAGATGCAGTTAATTATCATGAGCTCTCTGAATTCTTTTTAGCATGGGACAAAAGACTGTTGCAGGAAGCTTTCCCAGAATGGTATACCGACTCCAAAAGAGTACTTGCTGTGCGAGGTGACGCCGACTTTTCAAAAACAATGATTGAAATTTATTCAAATCTAACTAATCATATGCCAGATGATGGTATGCAAGTTGTTATGTTTACTCATAGTGATCCCGCAGTATGGGCACAACTTGCTTTAATTATGTGGAAATCAGGACTTCGTGTTACAGCGGCCTGGAATATTGCAACTGAAACTGATGCCTCCGGTCTGAAAGATGGTAATTACGTCAAAGGAACCGTTCTTTTAGTTTTACGCAAACAAACTGGAGACGACATGGCCTTCCTAGATGAAATCAACTCTGATATCCGAGCTGAAGTGAGAAATCAAATCACAAGTATGCTGGAACTTGAAAACAAAGAAGAGCCAAATTTTTCTGATCCAGATTTTGTACTAGCAGCCTATGCAGCGTCTCTTAAAGTCTTGACATCCTATAAAACTATTGAGGACTTGGATCTTGATTATGAACTTAATTTGGCTATTAATAATCCAACCCAGAGTAATATTGTCAAAATAATCGAAGCAGCAAAAAAAATAGCTTATGACTGCGTCATTCCCTTGGAGTTTGAAAGCTATTTGTGGAAAGACTTATCAAATGCCGAAAAATTCTATATTAAGGGATTAGAAAGTGAAAAACATGGCAACTATCAGATCAGCACTTATCAGGAATTTGCTCGGGGTTTTAGTATAGGTGGTTATAGTCAAATGATGGCTAGTGAAAAAGCAAATACTGCAAGGCTAAAGACACCAGTTGAAATGGCTGGTAGAACTATTAATGATGTTCCTGATTTTGAGAAATCCATACTTCGTACGGTATTTATGGGGATTTACACGGGAATCAAGGAAGATGAAAATCCATCGAGAGCACTAGGCTATATGAAAAATGAGTTGCCGAATTATTGGGATAAACGAGACATGATAAAACAGCTACTTAGCTTCATCAAAGATACCAAGGACATTGATAATATGACTCCGCACTGGGAGCAAAGCGCAACAATGGCTGATTTGTTACATTCACTTGTTACCAACGACAGCATTTAAAGGGGGAATAGTCTATGAATCGCTATTCTTCAAGGAGACATAAATTAGATCAGCAATTTTTGAAAGAAAAACTGAAGGATGCAGTATCTTACGATAGAATTGCCGGATATTTTTGCTCCTCCATTCTTGAAGTAGCTGGAGAAAGCATTGAAAACGTGGAAGGCAA
This sequence comes from Acetobacterium sp. UBA5834, assembly GCF_002435675.1. Classification (NCBI taxonomy): domain Bacteria; kingdom Bacillati; phylum Bacillota; class Clostridia; order Eubacteriales; family Eubacteriaceae; genus Acetobacterium; species Acetobacterium sp. UBA5834. Next base: position 8,050 of record NZ_DJGY01000043.1, read on the forward strand.
AGTCCGAGTTATTTGTAATTCTGGACTTCTGCCGGAAGATGTTGCAGTGGCTAACTATGCGCAGAAGATGAAACAGGAATGGTGTGAGTTTTCTCCAGAAGAAAAATATACTTCACCAGAAAGCAGCAGCCGTCTTTCTACCCTTTATCGCCTATTGAGCGATGGGAAGCTTGAAATTCGAGTGATTCCCGACCAAGTCTTTGGTCTCATGCACGGGAAGGCTGGCGTAATTACTTATAAGGATGGGTCCAAAACCTCTTTTCTCGGGAGCATCAATGAAACCAAGAGCGCCTATACACTAAATTACGAAATGCTGTGGGAAGATGATTCAGAGGAATCTGTCAAATGGGTTCAAGATGAATTTGATTATTTCTGGAATAGTCAATATGCAGTGAACCTGGCCGATTTTATCGTCAACGACCTCAACAGAATTTCAAAGCGTATCGTCATTGGTCTGAAAGACTGGAGAGAAAATTCCGATGACGTTGTCCCTTCAGCTGCAGTCGAAGAACCTGTTTATCGAAAGGAATTTGGTCTCTGGGAACATCAAAAATATTTTGTCGAGCTTGCTTTCAGAGAACACAAAAAAGATGGCGGCGCACGGTATCTTCTGGCTGACCAAGTTGGGCTGGGTAAGACTCTGCAGCTTGCAATGTCAGCAAAATTAATGGCTCTCTATGGAGATAAGCCAGTTTTGATTATTGTGCCCAAAACTCTTGTATGGCAGTGGCAGGACGAAATGAAGACACTGCTAGATATGCCAAGTGCTGTTTGGACCGGTTCAGGTTGGCAAGATGAAAATGGTTATTTCTATCAAGCCGATAGTGTAAGATCCATACTAAAATGCCCTAGACGGGTAGGTATCATCTCACAAGGTCTTGTGTCAAGGAGAACAGAAGCCGCTGAATTGCTTGCTCAGAAAGAATTTGAATGTGTCATTCTCGATGAAGCGCACCGCGCACGACGTAGAAATCCAACCAAGGATCCTAACAAACATAAGGCAGATCCAAATTACTTATTGCAGTTCTTGAATAGCATCACTTTTAGAACCAAAAGTCTTCTCTTGGCAACAGCTACTCCCGTACAGATTAATCCTATTGAAGCATTTGATCTGATAAATGCATTAAGTCTTCCTTCTTTCAAGGTTATGGGTGACATGTACAGCGAATGGCACAAGAAGCCTCAGCTGATGCTTGATATGGTTTGCGGGAAAGAGCCTTATCCAGAGAGCGAAATCACAATGTGGGATATCATTCGAAACCCCTTACCTACCAAAACCCCATCGGCTCAGGATCGGGTGAACCGCATTCGGGAAAGGCTTGATATTTCCGATAAAACGTATGTCTTGCCTGCGGATTATTACGCGACTCTTTCGGGCGCAAAGAAGGATAGCATCCGGACTTTGTATGCCACGGACGAATTTATAGCAAATTACAATCCATTTATTCGCCACATCGTGAGGCGAACAAGGGATTTTCTTGAGAATACAATCAATCCAGCCAGCGGTGAGACCTACCTTAAAAGAATTCTTGTCGAACTATACGGCGAGGGCGACGATGGCGCAATCCCTCTCGAAGGATATTTGAGGCAAGCCTACTCAAAAGCACAGGAATTTTGTACTTTGCTTTCATCCCGTGTCAAAGCAGGCGGCTTCATGTCAACACTGATATTGAAACGTATTGGGAGCACAATTATCGCCGGTGATAATACAGCGAAGAAAATGCTCGCCTGGACAGAGGCTGGAAAAGAAATATTACAGGATGAATTTGATGTAATTTTTGAGGAAGACGATGATTTTGAAGAAAGTGTCAGCGAGGTAAAGAATCTTACGGATGCGGAAACCCAATGTCTTCGCGAACTCGTAAAAATGCTGTCTCTTAATCATGACAACGATCCTAAGTATATCAAGGTCATCGATATTCTAAGCAATGGTGTTGATGAAAGTGACAAGCCCTGGAAAGAAAGCGGTTGCATCATATTCTCGCAATACTACGACAGCGCATACTTCGTGGCTGAAAAACTTTCAAAAGATTTATCGGATGACGTGATAGGCCTTTATGCTGGCGGAGATAAATCTGGCTATTTTCTCAACGGTTCTTTTCATAAAGACTCAAAAGACAATATCAAGGCCAAAGTGAAAAATCATGAAATAAAGATCCTTGTCGGGACTGATGCAGCGAGCGAAGGACTTAACCTCCAGACGCTCAGTACACTAATTAATCTTGACTTACCTTGGAATCCGACAAGGCTAGAGCAGAGAAAAGGCCGAATCCAACGTATTGGCCAAGTTGCTCCCAAAGTTAAAATTTTCAATATGAGATATAAAGACTCTGTTGAGGATAAGGTCCACACAGTCTTGTCCGCTAGGCTAAAAAATATTAAGGATATGTTCGGACAAATTCCGGATACATTAGAAGATGTTTGGATTGACGTTGCCCTGAATAATATCGAAGAGGCAAAAGAGCGCATAGACAGAGTTCCGGACCAAAATCCATTTACAATCAAATACGAGACAAAAATACCTGCAACTGAAGATTGGGAGACAAGTACATTTGTCCTGGACCACGATGAAAAACTAAAGCAGTTGTTGATTGGGTGGTAGGCACATAAAATTTCCACCTAGATTACAATCAAGCATTGGGAGGCTGAAATGAAACGAGATATGGACCTTGTCCGCCTGATATTACTGGAAATTGAAGATAAATATCGCTCAACAGCCATCTACAATTTGGCGATTGAGGGATATGATCCTGAGACGGTTGCTTATCACTGCAAAATTTTATATGAAGCAGGACTGATTTCGAACTATAAAGCTCAATATGCTGACAATGAAATTTATGCATTTGGTGTCGGTTCCTTAACTTGGGATGGGAATGACTTCCTGGAAAAAATACGGGATGATTCTCGGTGGAAGATAGTCAAGGAAACAATTAGGCAAAAAGAGTTGCCAATGGTTATAGAAACGATTAAGTCGGTTGCAAATGCCTTTATTTCTGCAGCTGTTGAAGGAATAACAAATTCGATGCTAAAAGGATAAGCTGATTATATAAACACAAATCATACTATTGTGAAAATTGCAACCAGAGGATAGTCAGGAAAACTTTTAAAGAGGTGAATGAATGAATACTCAACCATATATTTGTAAGGTTCATATCGAGAATTTCAGGAATTTTCGCTGTGCTGATTTTTACCTCAATGAAAAACAAGTAATTATAGGTGAAAATGCAGTTGGGAAAAGTAATCTGCTTTATGCGTTGCAGTTAATACTTGACCCAACTCTTTCCGATAAAGACCGGTTGCTTGAGGAATCCGATTTCTGGGAAGGCTTAGATGATCCTATGAAAAACGGGGAGCAGATTCTTATTGAGCTCTGGTTCGCGGACTTCGAAGAGAACAAGAATGTGCTTGCACAATTGACCGATGCTACCGTAATGCTTGATGAAAAAGAAGCACTGAAACTTACTTACAAGTTCTATCCCTATCGAAAATTTGGCGATACTAACGAATATAGCTTTAATATTTTTAAAGGTGACGATGAAAACCGGCGTTTCTCCTACGAAGATAGGAAATACCTGAACATCCGCGTTATTAAGGCAATTCGTGATGTTGAATCTGAAATGCGTAATTCTAGAACATCGCCATTGACACAAATCATCAAGCAGAAATATTCAATTAGTAAGGACGTCCTCGCCGAAATTTCTCACGCACTTGAAGAAAAAGGTGCGGATACACTTCAAATCGGTCAAGTGGAAGACCTTGAATCACGAATTCAAAAGTTGCTAAACCAAATGGTATCATATAGCCAAGATCAATTTGGTGTTTCTTTGAAGACAATGAATATTGACGCAACGAAGTTGCTTTACGCATTACGCCCATTGATTGACAATAGGGAATCCGGAAACACCAGCCTTGGAATCAACAATCTTCTGTATATTGTGCTTATCCTTCTCTTGATTGAGGATGAAACGATAAAGACATATCTGCCAAAAGATCTTTATGAAGAATTGTTAGAAAATGACGAAAATGACTTTATCAAGAATTGTTATACCGAGTTGGGAAAAATCAATGGATATGTCTTGAATGATGACGTTTTGACAAATTCTGAAATAAAGAACAAGCTCTATGAATTTATGTCCGATACCATTCCCACAGCAAATGGTGTAACCATTCTTGCTGTTGAAGAACCAGAGGCACATCTGCATCCGATTTATCAACGTCTTCTATACCGTCATGTGATGAATAGGTCAAACGCCTCTGTCATTATTACGACGCATTCGACACATATATCTTCCGTTGCACCAATAACTTCGATAGTTCATCTAATCTCTAAAGATAATTGTACTAGCGTAAAGACAACTGCGCGATTACGACTTTCAGACTCTGATCTTTCTGATTTAGAAAGATACATAGACGTCAAACGCGGAGAGATTTACCTGGCTAAAGGCATCATTATTGTCGAAGGTGTTGCAGAGGAATACCTGATTCCCAATTTTGCAAAGGTTATGGGGTATGAATTAGACCGCTTGGGTATTGTGGTCTGTAATGTGAATTCCACGAATTTTGAGCCGTATCGCCAATTTGCTGAGGCATTGGGTTTACCATATATTATCGTCACCGATGGCGATTATTACCATCAGGTTGATGGGAAAAATAAGTTCGGGGATTTGTCCTCGGAAGATGATGTTGCATATGGGTATGCTGGTATTGATCGCTCAATTAAATTATCGGGCATTTCAGACAGAATAGAGGCATACTTAGCTTCCGAATACGAAGAAGGTACAACCTTCGATGATTTAGAAATTGAAAATCAGATTGAATTATTTCAGTTCAGCGGAATCTTCATCGGTAGACATACTTTTGAAGTTGATATTTTCTGTAAATGCGAAAATGCAACAACAACGGAAGGACAGATTATCTGCCGTGTTTTTGACGAATTGACTGCGGGAGGGGAACTGCAGAAGCGGAATTTCAAAGATAAAATGTCCAATGGCGAATACAATAAATGCTTGGCACAAATAGAGTCCTCTCATAGCCAAATTGGTAAAGGACGATTTTCGCAGCGCCTTTCTTCCTGCGTAACGCGCCCCATGATGCCTGACTATATAGAAGCAGCTATTATAAGGATTACTGAGCTTGTGAGGAGCAGAACAAATTGAACGATCATTTCAAGCAAAAAGTCACGGAGATCAACAACGACCCAGAACAGCTTCGCGCATACAATTCAACTGACAGCACGGTTGTTATCGCTGGTCCTGGAAGTGGCAAGACAACAGTTTTAACATTAAAAGTCATGCGTCTCTTGGATAGTGTGATTGCTGAACCAAGAGGTTTGGCTTGTTTGACTTACAGCACTGAGTCGGCCCGCGAATTCAAAACAAGGCTTTCGAAATTGGGGCTCAGGGGACGCACTAATGTTTTCTTAGGTACAGTCCACAGTTTTTGTCACGCTGAAATTCTAACACCTTTTGCTAAGCTTTATCCAAAGTACGAAATCCCAAATCCAATAAAAATTATCTCGGAAAAAGAAAAAAAGAAGCTATTTGATTCTGTCAACCCACCTGGTGGAACTTCAATAACTGAAATGGATAAAGAGCGAACTCGCAATATTAGAGGTATAAGCCGAGTTGCTCTTGAAAGTTATGAGGTAGCCCTTAAGGTAGCTATTTCTTTCGAAGAGGCTTTACTGAAAAGTGGTTTCATTGATTTTATTAGCATGGTTAAATTTTCTGTTGAACTCATTCAAAACGAATCTTTCGTGCGAAAAGCTATTGAAGCTAAATTTCCGTGGTTTGTTATTGATGAATATCAGGATTTAGGTAGACCATTGCACGAAATTGTTTTGTCTTTGCTAGATAAGTCGAACATTAAGATATTTGCTGTAGGTGATGCCGACCAGTCGATATATGATTTTCAAGGCGCAGCTCCAGACTATCTTAATGAACTGTCTCAAAAAAATGGTATTAAAAGTATTCGCTTGCTAAACAACTATCGAAGCGCACAAACTATAGTGGATGCTTCGGAGTATGTATTAAATAGTCAACGGGGGTATACAGCGTCCGGTATATTGAGAGATTACCCTGCTATCATGGACTTTATTGAGTGCGATAATGGCATGAACGAACAATATCAGCAAACTATACAATTGGTTCGACGATTTTATTCAGAAGGAATTCCTTACCACGAAATCGCAATACTCGTTGGTAAAAACAATGAAGTAAAAGAACTGAAGGATGAATTTGATATACAAGGGATCCCTGTATATTTGGCACGTCAGGACTTTAGAAACACTGAGCTTATCCTCTGGTTGCAAAGCTGCGCATCTTGGGTTGAGGATAAAACCAGGGTATCATTTGATGATATTTATCGGGTGTGGATGAACTTTTTATTACATACACAGGAAGGCGCAAGTTCTAATGAGTATGATTTCCTTGTGCGTCGAACGCTATTGAAAGTATTAAAAGCAAGCAATCAGTATAGAGATAATCTTTTTGAATGGCTTAAGTTTGTATTAACTGAACTAGATTTTTTAAAGGTATTTGATGGTTCAGACCGTTACCCTGATGAAATCGAAAATCTCAAAAGTCTATTCCAAGTTGCAAAACAAACAGAACCGATGTTGACTGTAGGATTCATAACACGGCTTGGTGTGCCCGACAATCAAGTGGTTTTATCGACAAGACACAGTGCAAAAGGACTAGAGTTTGACGTAGTAATAATGCTTGGAATGGAGAAGGATAGTTTCCCAAATTACTATGATACAACCCAACCAAAAATTGATGAAGCTCGGAGGCTTTGTTTTGTGGCTGTGAGCAGGGCAAGGAAAGCCTGTATTCTAATTAGAACGAAACAATTGCCAAACAAATATGGCAGATGGTTCTCAAAAGAACCATCGCCGTTTTGGATAACGCTTAAAGAGTTTCACTATGCAGATGCTTTGAGCAAATTAAAGGAGACATAATTGGCAAGCAATGCAAGTGTTTATACACTTGCCGAAATCACATATGATTTCTATTCCTGTCTGGGATGAGCTGCGAATCAAAACAAAACGGCTTCACACAAAAATTTTCGGTCTTAGCTCCGCACGATCATATCAAGCCAGCAATATTTCTTACTCACCCATGCAATTTGACAAAATCAAAGATGCAAGAACTTGGATTTACTTACTATGCAGTAGGTCATATTCACAAACCCGTGATAGAAAAAGTTGATAGAAATATGTTTGTCGGTAGACCAGGTCATCTCTATTCGTTATGGGATGGTGATGGTAAAGCATGGCCAGTAGGAGCAATCATCGGTGAGTTCAGGAACAAGGAACTTAAATTATCCTGGCTTCCATTTCCCGTTGCTCAAACAGTCAGACTATTTATAGATCCTCATAACAGTGTGAATAATAAGCCATTAATCATAATAGAAAATTGTTCATATGAAAAGAGTAGATCAATTTCTAACTTAATCGAAGGCAAATGGATTGATCAAAACTATCGAGGCATTTTTAAAGGTATCCTTGATCAGGGAATGGATTATCTTGAACTTGGCGTCATTGTTGAAAAAATACTCCATGTCTTCCAAGACGACATTTTTGTTACGCCTAGTGACTCCAAAAAGATGAAAAAGAAATATGGTTACAGCAGAGGAGTTTTTAATGCCAAAACCCTGCTTTCAGATCCTGTAATCTTCGAGGAGTTCCTAGAGAGAATTATTAAGGCATCGAGTAAGACTCAATGAAATGGACCTTATCTACGACTTGGGAAAAAAAGGAGTTGCAGTATGGCAGACATATTAAAAATTGTAATCAAAGGATCGTCAGGGTATTGCTGCGCTGAAGAGGCCTTCAATGATAAAGTTACCATCACACCTGAGTCCATTTCTTATGAATACAATCCTTTTATAGAAAAGGAAATAAATCCAAAACGGAAATGGAGCTATAAAACCAATAGTCCAATTTTCAAAAAGATATTTTCAAACATTACTGGAATGCTCCCGGGAATTCTTGATAGAGGAATAAAAGAGTTCTGCACAGATATCGGAGGTATTGAATTTAACATCACGTATTCTGATAAAACTAAGTTTAAAGATACATATTGGGTGCCTGGTGACTACTTTGAAGAAATATTTATGATGATCAAAAGTTTAGTGCCGGGAAGTGAATATACGCCAGCTGTTCTTTTAACATCTGCTGATTTTGAGGTTGCAGATGGATAAATGAATATTTGAAAATCTATTACCATTAAGAGGTGCGAAAATCCTCGATTAAATCAAAATTCGGAGGATATAACATGGGAGAGATTATTAACATCAATCGTTCTGAAAATGTAGGAGTCACTAGAAAAGAAAATGATTTAATTGAATTTGCAGAGGGGATTTTACTTGATACCCGTGCTGACCTTGTTACAAAGAACACATTAAGCGTTCCAATTGCAGAGATCGCAACGCTTGGAGCGGCTGTGTCTTCACTTATCCCTGCCTTGCATACTGTAACTCAAACAACATCAGTGAGCATACAAGGCCTGTATACACTAGCAAATGCTGGCGTGGGCGATGTTTTGAAGGTTGCAAAGAATGGTAATTTCTGGGGTGCCTTTAAAACCGCAGAAGGAACATCAAAATTTGCACAGCTTCAAGCGGCAGGACCATTGTCAGCGTCAACAAAAACTATAATGCCAATTGATCCAGCCACAATGATGATGGCAGTTGCATTGTTTTCTATTGAACAGCAACTAAAAAACATATCTGAGATGGGAAAACAGATCCTTTTATTTTTAGAAGTGGAAAAAGAATCTGAAATTGAAGCAGATGTCGAAACACTGATGAATATTATTACAAAATACAAAAATAACTGGGATAATGAGCATTTTGTAGCTAGTAACCATAAGATGGTTTTGGACATACAGAGAACTGCTAGGAAAAATATGAATGCATATCAGAAAAAAATAAGTGAAGTACTTAGTTCAAAAAAGCTGATAAATCCACAGGCTAAGGTAAATTCCAGCTTTAAGAGCTTCGAAAAAAAGTTTAGGTATTATAGATTATCTCTTTACACATTTTCCTTAGCATCACTTTTGGAAATCATGCTAAGCGGCAACTTTAAGGAACAGTATATTTCTGACATTAAGGATGAGATCAGAAGTTTATCCGAGCGGTATAGAGATCTGTTTGGTCAGTGTTCTATTTATTTAGAAAAGATGAGTAATTCCGCATTAGACACAAATGCACTCAAGTGGTTTGGTTCTGCAGGCAAGGAAGTTGGTAGATTTATCGGTAGTATTCCGGTTGTTAAAGAGGGTCCAATTGATGATTTCCTTCAGGACAGCGGCGCACAATTACGAAGCAATGCTTTAGGTATCCAGAAAAAAGCAGTTAGAGAATTTGCAGCGATCAGTAATCCTGGCACAAGTGTTTTTATTGAAAAAATGAATGATTTAATTCTGATTTACAATCACACGTCGCAGATATGCTTTGATGAGAATAAAATTTATCTTGTAGCGAATTAACATCCTTGAATTAAGGAGGAACGAGAATACTATGACAAAGTCGAAGGCTTTATCCGCTACGGAGCAATCACGAATACGCGCTGATATAGTTCGGAAAATACAGGATTAAAATTAAGGAGACACAATGGGAATTCAGGAAGAAGCATTAAAGTTACATGCAGAATGGCAGGGCAAGCTGAGTATTGACAGTAAGGTTCCGGTAAAAAACAAACAGGATCTATCGATGGCCTATACTCCAGGGGTCGCCGAGCCCTGCCGAATGATCCACAAAAACAAGGAAGATGTGTACAAGTATACCGGAAAGGGAAATATGGTGGCGGTGGTTACTGACGGGTCGGCAGTCTTGGGGTTGGGTGATATTGGCCCGGAAGCCGCCCTTCCGGTAATGGAAGGGAAGGCTGTTTTGTTCAAAGAATTCGGCGGTGTCGATGCGTTTCCGATCTGTATTCCATCCCAGGATGTGGAAGTCATCATCCAGACGGTCAAGATGATTGAACCGGGATTTGGCGGGATTAATCTGGAAGATATTGCTTCGCCCAGATGCGCCGAAATCGAAAGACGCTTAAAAAAAGAACTGGACATTCCGGTTTTTCATGATGATCAGCATGGCACGGCAGTGGTGGTGACAGCAGCCCTGATGAATGCTCTGAAGGTGGTCGGCAAACAATGGGCGCAGGTAACGGTGGCCATGAGCGGCGCCGGAGCAGCCGGATCGGCCATCATCAAGATGCTGTTGAATGTTGGTGTCAAAGATATCATCGCCTGTAGCAGCAAGGGTATCCTCTCAAAAGACGAACAGTACAGTAACTGGGTTCATCAGGAAATCGCTGAGATGACCAATAAGGATCACAAGAAAGGGACTCTTGCCGACGCCATCAGTGGCGCTGATATTTTTATCGGGGTTTCAGCACCGGGTATCGTCACGGAGCAAATGATTCAGACCATGGCTGAAAATGCCATCGTTCTGCCGATGGCCAATCCCGATCCGGAAATTGACCCTCAACTGGCCATTCAGGCCGGGGCCTGGGTGGTGGGAACCGGACGGTCAGATTATCCCAACCAGATTAATAATGTGCTGGCGTTTCCGGGTATTTTCAGAGGGGCGTTGGATGCCCGAGCCAGTGACATCAACGAAGCGATGAAGGTAGCTGCGGCAAAAGCAATTGCCGACTTGATCAGTGAAGATGAACTGAGTGCCGATTATATTATTGTGCCAGCCTTTGATCCCCGGGTTGGAAAGGCTGTGGCTGAAGCAGTCCATCAGGCCGCTGTGGATTCTGGTGTAGCAAGATTGAAATAATCAAAAGAAGCAGAATGTAGTAATTTTAATTGTGCTTATAATAGTGAAGTGTTTATAATAGATGTTGAATCAATAAAAAATAAGGGAGGAAACAATAAAATGAAGATGAGTAAAGAAGATAAAATCCGAATCATCATTGATGCTTTGGATGAGGTGATTCCGATTCCTAACCATAAAGAGGAGCGGATCAAAGATGTCTTGAGAAAAGCCTTAAGAGCCATCGAAGAAAAAGAAAGTGAAGATTACTAAACAAGTTGAAAAAGAAGCAGCCAGATTTGAGACTTTCAATTCCGGGGCTTCTTTTTTTTACAGTTTATTTCGATTAGGTGGGTAATCTGGATAGCTTTGAATCTGAGCATAAAATAGGTTTTATCAGTTGATTTATTTCAAAATCCACTCATCTGGCAGGGCTTGGATTTCAGAAAAGAGGATGTTCTGAAAATCGACCCCTGCTTTTTCATCCGGGATGGGGACAAGTGCAGATTTCATTCGGCTGCCTTCATTAAAAAAAGTATCAATCACTGATTGGGTCAAAACTGGAAAATACTGTTTCAATATGATTCTGCCGCTTGAAATAAAAAAGAGCTTTTCACCATCTCGTACTGGTATTTTCAAAAGGATATCTCTGGTTGTCAGATGCTTATAGGCATGAAGATTATGGCTGATATATGCCAGACTTTTGATCAAGTCCCGGTATGTGGTGGCTCGTTCGTAATGATATTGGGCTGATTCTTTATGCATACAGATCTCTAATTGATTGATGAAACAGTTTAACTTGGTATCGTCGGAAAAAATCAGAAGCAAGGTCTGTCTGTTCTTCAAAAAATCTTCTGGGCTCATTGGCTCGGGAAGCGTATGATAGTAAAAATCGAAGCGGTTGTTCTCCTGAACAATTGGAAAGAGGTGGGTGAGCATATCGATCAATGATAGGATTACCTGTTTTCTCCGAAACGGTCCAAAGCTATGATCTTCCCGTTCCAGGACAATCGATAATCCCCTGGAATGACTTGAATGAGTAACGTTTAGATAGAAATACTGTCTGTCGTTTTTCATTTGCGAATTAAAATAAGGCTTGAGCTCCTTGATCAGCTGACATTCCAGCAGTCGGGCTTCTAAATGGGTATCGGTGACAATATAATCGATATCGTCGATCAAAAAAATCATTCTTTCGATCTTTGGTTGCTTGGGGGATTTAGTGAAATAGGATTTCACTCTTTTTTTCAGACACTTACTTTTTCCGACATAGATAATTTGACCGCTGGAATCCAACATCTTATAAATACCGGGAAGCAGCGGTATCTGGTTTAATTTTTGCTTTAAATCGCTCATCATTTCGGTTTCCAAATCCTGGTTATTCAAATTTATTGTTGCAAAGTTTGTTATCACATATCGTTATATTATAACAATAACATAATAATAGCCATAATTGTCCCGCTTATTTTGGACAATCATGGCTATTTATTTTCGATAATTAATTCTTAACCCCGGCGTTTCTGATCAGAACCCAGGTTGATCCAGTTGCGATTATACTAAAAATTAGCAAGGAGAACATGCCGATAAAGGGGTTATGGGCGGAAACACCCATGGCCATGTCTAAAAACTTCAGCAGGATGGTTGATATCTGGCCAGAGATGAACATATCGATGAGTGGCAAGACCACAAAGACGATGATATAAAAACCAACGATATAAGAGATTTTCTGTTTTTTATCCATCCGATAGAGGGCGACGGTAATAAAATAACCGAGGGCTTGAGCAGCAATAAAAAGCACCGTCAGAAAAAGAAAGCTGATAAGATATTCAGATAGACCGCTAAATTGAATAGTTCCTGTGGATTGATAGATCATACTCAATAAACTGGAATAGGCAATGCCGCTTGCTGGCGAATCAATTAACTTTCCAAGCGCCAATAGCAGCAGTGAAAACAAGGCCATCGCCACAGCCAATGTTACGGCGACGTAGATCCGATTCACGAATAAAGATTTTCGGGAGATACCGTTTTGCAGGGCAAACAGAAAATTTTCCTTAAAAGCGTTCAGGCCGCAAACGAATAGAAATACGGCGGGTGCCATATCGAGACCGGCGATTTGGCTGGATTGATTCGTCGTCAGGATATCCGATGAAAAGGTGATTTGCATCGGAACCAGCGCCATCACCGCCAGGATGACGGCACAGAAGATTAAAACAGCGTTTCGGTGATCCGCAAGCTGATATTTATAAATTGCATGTAGTTTCATTACGTTACTCCTCATTGGTTAGTTTGATAAATAATTTCTGTAAATCCAGGTTGGTTATCTCAATTCCATCAGGCACGGTACGCTTATCAAGAGATCCAATAATAGTGACGGTTTTTAATCCGCCCAGTACATCGGCGCCAATCACTTCCTTGTCGGCAATAAAGGCATCCACCTGTGTGATTGCGCCGGTAACCGAGTAACCCTTGCTTAATAAAGCTTCACAGGATTCGTTCACCAGAATTTCACCGTTTTTGATAATCATGACATACTCCAGCAGATTGGCGATTTCATCGATTAAATGGGTGGAAATAATCGCTGTGAATGGATTATCGCTATATTTTTCGATCAGTAACCGGTAGAACATTTCCCGATGATTGGCGTCCAGGCCCAAAACCGGTTCGTCAAACAAGACATAGGGGGTGTTAACCGAAAGGGCTATGATGATTTTAAAAATGGAAGTATAACCAGTCGACAACGAGCGGATTTTTTTCCTGGTGTTCAGTTTAAATTGCCCGGCTAAGTTGAGTGCATAGTCCAAATCAAAATCCTTGAAAAATTGTTTCGTCCACTTGAAGGCTTCATTACAGGTCATGCTCTCGGGATACAGATTTTTTTCTGACATCAGATAGAGCAGCCCTTGGGTCATATCATTTTCAACGCTTACCAGACCATCGATGGTAACTTGGCCGCTGTCGGCAAAGAGCCGATTGGTGATAATATTCAAAAGCGTCGATTTTCCAGCGCCGTTTCGACCCAATAGTCCATATATTTTGTGGGGCTCAAATGTCAGGTTTACCTGATTTAAAGCTAATGTGTCTCCAAATCCTTTTGTCACATCATTTATTTCTATTCCGTTCATTCCTGATAACCTCTTTCTACCATTCCCAATATTTCTTCATTGGTGATACCTAATTTTTTTGCTTCCTCGATGAGTTTTTTAATATAATGATCGAAGAATAATTCTTTGCGTTTGTCCCGCAGTTTTGAAACTGCACCGGGAGCGACAAACATCCCGACACCGCGTTTTTTAAAAATAATACCCTCATCAACCAATATCGAGATGCCTTTGAGCGCCGTGGCCGGATTGATTTTATAACTGACCGACAATTCAGTTATGGATGGAATCTGACCACTTTCTTCAAAAGCCCCTGTTAAGATGGCGTCTTCAATACCATCGGCAATTTGAACAAAAATCGGCCGTTCATCTTCAAAATTTATTTGCAAAGGGATACCCCCTTTCGGAATATTGGTTAGTTAGTTGACTAACTAACCATAGTGCTATTGTAATGTAAGTTTGTTTGCTTGTCAATAGCAATTAAAAATATGATTTAAAACGAACTGAGCATAAATATTTTATTCAAAACCGTTTTATGCTATACTCACAAAAGAATATAAATGCTTACCGCTTAATGATGTGAGTTGATTTGAATTTTATAGTAAGTGACAAATTTAAAAACGAATGAAGAGGAGCAAATTTTATGTATGAATATTATTACAAAAAGCAAGATTTTGGCATGTGTCTGACGGAGGCAAAAGGTGAGGGTGAAGAAGCGTTTATTCCTGCGGACAAAGATATATTAATTGTTGCGGATGACATTTTTAAAGGCCATAAAGAATTGGTGCGGGTTGAGTTTCCGGATACGGTTATCGAGATTGGTGGTTTTGTTTTTGATGGATGCAAAAATCTGAAGCAGGTCAAGCTGCCAGCCAACCTTAGAGATTTTTGGCAATATGCCATGACCCGTTGTGGGATTGAAGACATCGAAATACCGGGAAGTGTGACCCGGATTGCTTCGTTTACCTTTAATCAGTGTGATCAACTAACAACGGTAAGAATCAATGAGGGAACCAGAAAAATTCTTTCCTGGGCATTTAAAGATTGTAATAATTTAACGGATGTCTATTTACCAGCGACCATCGAGGAAATCAGTGACAAGGCTTTTGAGGGCTGTCCGAAAGTTGTGTTACATCGAAAGTGATTAAAACGTGAACAAGTGTTAGCAAAACGAACGGTAATTTGCATATAAAATGAACATTTTTTAATGCATGATATCAAATTTATAGTAAAATATTGTTCTTTTTAGTTGGCACAAGAATTGCTCTATCTTAGGCGTGAGTATTCTTTATTTTAAGTGGCTTCTGATAATTAATGGTTTTTATGGGTATACTATGAGCATTCATGAGTTGAATCAGGAAAGCTAAAAAAAAGAATACTTACTAAGAAAGTGGAGGAAAAAAATGACAAAAACAGGGAAATTTTTAGACATGGCAAAGAAAATGGCAGAAGCGGCTGCTGAAAAAGCGATCCAAATTGATGTGCCAATGGTTATCGCAATTTGTGATGCAGGCGGAAACATGGTGTTATTTAACCGAATGGAAGATTCTTTATTGGCCAGCATGGACATTGCCACCAATAAAGCCTATACTGCAGTTGCGCTTAAAATGGGGACCGATCAGGCCGCAGAGTTGGCTAAAGAAGCTGGTCAGCTTTTTGGTATTGCATCCTGTGACAAAGGCAGAATGGTCGTATTCGGGGGTGGTTTCCCAATCGTCGAAGACGGTAAGATCATCGGAGGAATCGGTGTCAGCGGTGGAAGCGTGGCAGAAGATATGACCGTTGCTCAAGCGGGATTGGATGCGCTGAAATAAGTCGGTAAATTGCTTAACTGATCCAGTTCATCGAAAAACACGTGTTGCATTATGCTTGCAATTGTGCAGGTTTGATCCTGTTAAGTTAAAATGATAAGAAATAAATATTAATTTAAACTGACCAGCCATCCCATCCGGACAGGCTGGTCAGTTTTTTTAGTCATTGATTCAATTGAATCAGTGAGCTGCAGGTGGCTAATTAAAGCCAAAAACAATCGGGAAAATAAAGGCGACAATAGCCAACCAGATGGCATAAGCATAGAGATAGGATGTCTGCCAGTTTTCGATTCGGGTGAAATCAATTTTTTTTACGAAAAAGCGGCCATAAAGCCAAGCCAAACCAGCCAGATTAATTAACAGAATCAGATTTTCGCCCAGTGCCGCCAGTTTGTTTGGGGTGATTCCAAAGGCGGATAAGCGCAAGAGGATGGCGGATAAGGCGACCGCATCGATGATCATTGCGACAACAATCAGGGCCAGATTCAGATAATCAAAAAGTTTGTTTTTAGCATAGGGATTTCGGGCTGAAATGGTGTAAAGAACCAAGCCCAGAACCAATACCAGCATAAAGTCAAAGGCAATCAGGTAATCTCTTTCCATAAAAGGACTTTTTCCGGATAAGACTAGAATCACCAGAAAGGCAAGCATGATAAACAGGAAAAGCGGACTGAATATTTTGGCCAGAATCGGAGCAAAATTTTCGACCACACTCTTCTTGGTCTCGACCAGATAGACGGTGATCATCGCCACCGCAGCGGCTCCATAGACAATCAAATAATTCTGAATAAACCAACTGGCATCAATTTGAACAGCAAAAAAGATGGCTTGGGTAAACATCGCCAAGACGATAAGACCACAGAAAATAAGGGTGCCATAGATTATGGCTTCACCGGTGAAACGAATAAAATTCATCCGTCCCTGGCTGCTACGCCATTGTATACCGAGATAGGCAACCCCAGTGACGAGCCATAAAAATAATGGCAGATGCAAAGCGGTTAGTATTTCGGTACTATTTGGGGGATAAGAAGGATAAGCATTGACCAGGACGGCCGCACCGGCAAAAATGCCTAAAATCGCAGTGACCATTTTTAAATTGGATTTGTTTTTATACAGAAAAAACAGAGCAATCAAGGGCAGAATGAAAAAACTCAAATTTTTAAAATAAAAAATTTGGTATTGGGGGTCGTTGAAACTGTAACCGAAAAGTTCTGGAATTTTGAAAAAGGTGCCAGCCAGAAACGAGAACAGAATGACCAGCCCGATATAACGCTGATTTTCCCTTGAAACGCCGGTGGGTTCGGGTTCTAGCATCAATTGTTTCCAGAGGTTTTCAGTATTTACTTTTGAATACTCCCGGGAAACCGAATGGGTATCGCCAAAGCGTTTTACACTGATTAAAAAGGCTTCTTCCGTTGATAATCCGGCGTGTATCAGATCTTCGATTTCATCGTGCAGATGGCTTTCCAATTCGATAATGTCCGATTCCTTAAAATGCCCCTGACTACGCAGGCAGTCACTCCAGGCACGGATGTTTTTTTCTAAATCAAACATGGCAAGCAGTCCTCCTTGTTGATAATTTCAAACCAGGTTTTAGAGAGGGCAGTATGGATAATTTCCCATTGTTTCATTTGTACTTCCAGTTCAACCAGTCCTTCCTCTTTAAGTTTATAATATTTTCGCTTCCGGCCACCATCAGAATTATTCCAATACGACTCGATAAAATTTTTTTCTTCAAGACGATGAAGAACCGGATAAAGCATTCCTTCGGACCAGACGAGTTCGTCTCCGGTTAATTCTTTAACCTTCTTGATAATCGCATAGCCATAGCTGTCATTCTCTTTTAAGATGGATAGAATAAAGGGGGTTGCCGAGGCGGCAATTAAATCCTTTGATACATTCATTAATAACCTCCTGAATACATAGATCTATTAGGTATGCTTGTATTATACATAGAACTTCTAGGTAATGCAAGTCTTTTTGCAATTGCGATTGTAACGGTTGATTTTCAAGGGTGCGATTCTATGTTAGAATAGAACGTATAAAATAAAAGAAGACGAATTGGTAGTGTTATAATAATCAAGCACAGTTTAAATAGAGTGTTGAGGTGGAATAAATTGGAACGAGAAGACTTTTACAACCGCCGCCCGGGAATGATTGGCGAACGAAATTTCAGTCAGTATGCGGTACTGGTGATTTTGGTGGATACTGCAACAGGGCCGGCATTACTTTTTGAAAAACGCTCTGCGACATTGAATCGTCAGCCAGGTGAAATCTGTTTTCCGGGTGGACGACTGGAAGAAGGTGAAACGCCCCAGGAAGCGGCAATCCGGGAAACCATGGAAGAATTGTTGGTGGATCGTGGGCAAATCGAAATACTGGGACCAGGAGATGTTTTTATTTCGCCATTTAATATGATGATCCATCCGTTTATTGCGATCCTAAGAGATTATAATTATGGTTTCAGTCATGAAGAAGTAGCCGATGTATTTACTGTACCAGTCCGATATTTTCAGGAGCATGCACCAAAAAAGTATTTTAATCATTTGAGTCACGAACAACCAAAGGATTTTCCCTATGAATGTATTCCTGGCGGAAAGAACTATCCCTGGGTTAAAGGTAGCTATGAGATAAATTTCTATTCTTATAAAGAGGATGTGATCTGGGGGATGACCGCAACGATTGTCGAGTCCACGGTGGAATTGATCGGGAAGTACCATTTGCTAACAAACGTGTAAGGAGAGATAAAATGAAGCTTACAAAATTGCTGACCAGTGTCATTGCGATGATGCTGACCTTTGCTTTTATTTACCAGTCCATGGTTAATGGAAGTCTGGACTTTTCAGCTCAAAATCCGGATATTTATGCCTATGGATGGTTGGCTGGGCTGTCTTTGTTGCTCATCGCCGGAACAATTGGGGTTGCATCAATAAATAATGAAGATCGTAAAATTTTGTTGACGGCCGCAAAATTTTATTTTGGATGTGCCATTGTTACGTTTCTGTTTGCAGGAAATGACAGTATGACGGCAGTTACGACTGTGTATGCGGTATTAGCGGGAATTGTGTTTCTGGTAAATGGCTTGATGACCAAGAATGAAGATGACATGGAATACGGTTGGGACGAGAAAAGATCCTGGGGCAAAAGGAAAGTTGAGATAAAAAAACAATCAAAAGACAAAGATGTCTGGGGAAATAGCAATATTCACGGGAAAACAAAAAAAGATAAAAAAATAAAGTCGCCTCGAAAGTCAGGGGTGTTTGCAATCATCTGGATCAGTATTGTTATTATTTCTGGGATCTTTTTTGGTGTTGCTTTTCTGATGGATGAAGAAGAAAGCCAGTATGATTATGACTACTCAGAGCAGATAAAAAGCGAAGAAACGCTGACCCAGGAGCCAGCCAGGATTTATGGTCCCGGCGAAACATGGACAGTTGACGGGGATTTTTCGTTGGCGTTTAAAGCCGCCAATGAGACAGACTATCGAAATGAGTATGCAGAAATAAATCCGGACCAGGTAGTGGTACTGACCTATGACTATACAAACATTGGCCATAAAAAAGATGTGATGGATTTATATATTTCATCAGTCAGCTTTTATGTGATCGATGAAAATGGCGAGATTGCAGAAACCTATCCAGTGACTGGAATGTCCTATCCTCAGGAAATTCCGATTGGGGCATCGAGTTTGGGATCTCAGGAAGCATTCGGGTTGAAAAACCCCAGTCAGGAAGTGATGGTTTATGTGGAGGTCTATGGGAATGACTATGTGCCCTATGAAGCCTTCTTTAAACTGCCGGTTCAACATTCGGTACCAACCGTTTAAATAAACACAAAAAATAGCGGCCAGGTACAGGTGGCAATAACAAAAAATGAAACGAGGAAATAATGAAGAAAATCTATCTCTATGTTTTTTTAACCGGAATGCTGTTCGGATCGATGGAAGTTGCGCTAAAAATTGGGGGAGCTACATTTAATCCCATTCAGCTGACTTTTATCCGCTTCTTAATTGGAGGATTTTTTCTGTTGCCCTTTGCGATCAGTGATCTCAAGAAAAAACAGATTAAACTCAGCACGAGTGACCTGGGGTATCTTTTTACACTGGGCTTAATCTGTATCTGCTTTAGCATGGTACTTTTTCAGATTGGCTTAATGGGGATTAACGCCAGTCTGGCAGCGCTAATATTCTCGATCAATCCGGTCTTTACGATGGTCTTTGCCCATTTTATCGCCCATGAAAAATTCACGAAAAAAAAGGCGATCGCCTTGACCATTAGTATCGTCGGTTTGATCATTGTGATGAACCCCCAAAAGTTCATCTCCGGTGAAAATAATATCTGGTTTTTATTAATGACTCTAGTGGCAGCGATTGCCTTTGGACTGTACACTGCCTATGGCAAAAAAAGAATTGGTGTAATCGGTGGTGTGGCTCAGAACAGTTTTAGTTTTCTGATGGGTTCGGCGGTATTATTGATTATTCTGATTGCGAGCGGCCAACCAGTTTTTCAAGGTGTTAGTCTGGGAACCGCACCATTGTTATTTTATTTGGGTGTCTGTGTGACGGGGATCGGCTATTACTTTTATCTAAAAACCGTTGAAGTCGCTGGCCCGTCGACAGCTTCAGTAGCGTTCTTCATTAAACCGATGGTTGCGCCGATTTTTGCACTGGTAATCCTGGGAGAAGCGATTACCTTAAATATCGGGGTTGGACTGATTTTTATATTGTTTGGATCCTTTATTAATCTCACTGATGGAGATAAACTGGTTAGGATGTTTCGGCTCGAAAAAGTCTTTTATAAACAGTAAAATAAAAGACATATTTTTTCAAAAACTTATTGACAAAGAGTTGAAAAGTCTTTATACTAACAAAGTCGTCAAAAACAGCGGCAACGAAAACACAGCAACATAGAAAACAACAAAAAAGAATTTCAAAAAACAGCTTGACAATCACAAGAAACGACGATATAATAGAAAAGCTTCGCAGGTCGGAAACGATTGCAGAGCAACGGTCATAGAAAAGAGAATAGTACCATAAAACCTGTAAAACAGCCAAAAACACCCGCGAGGGTGGTAAGAAGGCTAAATAGAAACAGAGAGATGAACTCTATAAACATTAACTCGGTAGAGTATA